>NZ_PNDI01000110.1:0-271 GCF_005887465.1 Pseudoalteromonas sp. S1610
ATCAGAAATGTTAAGCAGTTTATTTTACAGAATAACGACCAAAATAAGAGAATTACTACTTGGCTCTTGTATATTTTTGTAAAAATTAAAATAGAAAAGTATAATATCTGAAGTCTCAACATCAACAACGTTACTATTAGTGAGTGTGGGTGACAGCCGCTTAGAGTCAACGGTAAACATCTTCTTTTCAATCTTTGATATTGAATTTTAAGCAATTTATCCTTTTTATAATAAGCTAATTTCTAACTTAAAAATGCTATATGTTACGAGT
>NZ_PNDI01000111.1:0-261 GCF_005887465.1 Pseudoalteromonas sp. S1610
ATAAGGCAGACTACTGGGCCATTGCTTTAACGGGGGGGACGTTTATATTGGCAGTGCTCATGCAGTAGAATATTGCGATTCATATTAGTTTGCTAATCGGATTGTTAGTGTTTGGTGCGGCCTTTGCAGTTAATTCGTCTTTACATAGTTACCATATAGTCAGACATGCTAAAAGCGATGCAGGATCAATAGATGTGGGCTTTTATTACATGGCTATTGCAACCGGTCGACTGGTTGGGACAGTATTCTCAGGATTAGTGT
>NZ_PNDI01000112.1:0-324 GCF_005887465.1 Pseudoalteromonas sp. S1610
AATCAAGAGCTTCGTCGTATATGGCTACCGCCCGCCGTACTAGCTCATGTAAGGCTTCAACTTTATCAGCTGTTACACTCTGACCGTCTATAATGACGCTTTCTCCATAACCGAAGAAATTACCGTTTTTGATGCGCTCAAACACCGCAATGGCTTTAGGCGCTGAGCTGTGTTTGATATCGGTTTCGAGTATCCAGAGAAAATCTAAATCAACCTACTCACGGTTACCTGTTTTAAATAGTAAACGCTCAACCTCTTCTATTTCAAAGTTAGAATCATAAATAACGGTTGCAGCTAAACTCGAAATAGGTACAAATACAAGGT
>NZ_PNDI01000113.1:0-376 GCF_005887465.1 Pseudoalteromonas sp. S1610
ATTTGGTAATTACTGCAAATACAGAAAACCTGACCTATTCAAATGAGCGTTTAATAGAGGCAGGCAATTACGGTTTAAGCTATCACACAAGATTAATTGATCATTCTCCAAAGGGAAAGCTTAAAGTAATACTATCAAACGGTAGCTAGCAAACACTTCAACCAAGGGACGAAAAACAGCAAGCTTGCGCTCCTTCGTCGCTAATTTTAGCCTGCTACTTTGCGCCGGTTAAGCGAGGCGTTAACGTCCGCAATTGGCACTCAGTCAATATAGGTGGTGTAACTTACAGTATAAATCAGTTATTTATATGGGTAACGTGTCATTGGGGTTGTGTGTCGTTAGTTCATGATTTTTGTCGGGTGGCGGGGCGCCGCCG
>NZ_PNDI01000114.1:0-268 GCF_005887465.1 Pseudoalteromonas sp. S1610
TTATAGTCCCGTGTTTTGCCGTGGTAGCAGCTATTACCATTCGTTATGAAAACATAGACACTAACTTTATAGTCGCATTACAACAGGTTCAACGCGCTAATATTAGTTTTGCTATCGGCCAACTAACCTACAAACGAGTAATGCTTAATAAACAACTCGATGATAAAACCGGAGTTGGTTGGTTTTTTATTGGCGCACTAATTGTTGCAAGCGCCTGTGAAGCCTTATTTGGGGATCTTAACAAATTTCCAAGTACCTCACCTGAATG
>NZ_PNDI01000115.1:0-251 GCF_005887465.1 Pseudoalteromonas sp. S1610
GTTTTGACGGGAACTTCTTTGATATTACTAATACCAGCGTCACCACTTTCAAACCAACCTGCACCTCTTATAACAAGCTGCTCTTGCCCACGCTACATAAACCATCCGCCAACATTGGCAATGTTCTTATCTAGGGCACCAACAACCTCTTCTTGCGTTAGGTTATAAGAAAGAAGGATATATGGATCTACATTTACTGGGAACTTCCTAGCAATACCTCCAAAGGAGCGTTCAGCAGAAACACCCTCGCC
>NZ_PNDI01000116.1:0-316 GCF_005887465.1 Pseudoalteromonas sp. S1610
ACTTTGCTTTTCAATCTGGTGGACAAAAGAAAAATCCTTATTGGTGTATATATAATAAACCAAACTAATAAATACTGACAAAGGGACATTATGACAACTAAAGAAAGTTTGTGCGTAAGTAAATCCAAAATAATTAAAGATTATAGAAATAATGAAATTGCTAACTACGACCAAGAGCATGTCCAACGATGGATTAACCAGTTTGAAGATCATGAACAGGAAATTCAACAACATGAAAAAAATCGAATCTAAAGAAAAAACTTTAACAGAATTGAGAAATTTAATGAATTCGCTGATAATTAAATATCATAAGATT
>NZ_PNDI01000117.1:0-302 GCF_005887465.1 Pseudoalteromonas sp. S1610
TTAGCCGGTGAATTTTCGATTAGACGCGATGTATTAAACTATATTCGTATTCCTAGTGACTTGGGATTAGAAATTGGAGTATAAAGCGAGATCTACCGTAATTACTCCAATAACCGCTAATGACAAGTTGATATAGCCGATAACTACGATCATAAACACCAAGAATCATCCCGGGATGACCAAACTGCTGGCCTTTCTAAAATAGTCTATTGCTATAACCAAAGCACTTTTTAGACAGCTAGCTACCCAGTGGGTTACCTTTACCAGCGATACCATTCGCTCATTATTAGCGACTTATTACC
>NZ_PNDI01000118.1:0-266 GCF_005887465.1 Pseudoalteromonas sp. S1610
GAACTACAACAGACAGTAAACTCAACTCAATAGTCAGAAACCCTCACGAAATAATCTCACCTCGGCCTAATACATTACAGATCATGTCACCGTTAAAGCTATACCACAAGCTACCCGCTAGATGACGAATTAATCCCATCCAACAAGAAATCACAAACAGAGAAATAAAAAATTCAACTTGATCATACAGACCATGTAACAATGTAACCACGATACTAGGGATATTAATTGCACCAATAGCTCACAAGGCTGATTTTTTAAGACTT
>NZ_PNDI01000119.1:0-246 GCF_005887465.1 Pseudoalteromonas sp. S1610
ATAAGTAATGATAACTTAATATACTTTGTTCATTCAATGTAATATACTCCTAAAATTCTGTGCATGAGGAACCATACCGTGCCTGACATGATGCTCTTCGGTGGTAACGCAACACCTGACCTAGCTCAAATAGTTGCAAAAAGTTTATATCTTGAATTTCGCGTTGCTGTTGTTGGCGGTTTGAGTGACTGTGAGATCAGTCTTCAAATTAATGAAAATGTTCGTGGCTCGGCTGTTTTTATCTTA
>NZ_PNDI01000012.1:0-40695 GCF_005887465.1 Pseudoalteromonas sp. S1610
AAGTGGTGGAGGGAGCTGGATTCGAACCAGCGAAGGCTGAGCCGTCAGATTTACAGTCTGATCCCTTTGGCCGCTCGGGAACCCCTCCACACTAATTTTTATTGCATTTGGCCCCACTTAACTTAGCCTAAGAAAAGTGGTGGAGGGAGCTGGATTCGAACCAGCGAAGGCTGAGCCGTCAGATTTACAGTCTGATCCCTTTGGCCGCTCGGGAACCCCTCCAATGCAACGCGGCAGATAATAGCAAACTTCTTATTTAAGTAAAGAAAAAAGCTAAAGAAAATTCAAATTTAGCCGATAAATACTTATTAATTAGTTAAATAGGCTAAAGTCTATGCAGATTGGTGGTTTGTTAATCACGGAGAGCCAGTTAAAAACGAGGCTTAATGAAAGTGTGCACGATAACCGCCGAGGCGAGTTTGCACTTTTATTAGCAATGCTCTCTCATGATGCGCTTGATTTTAGTGAGTTTCACTTACCTAAAAGTGATGCAAGTGGTTATCAAGCCGATGAAGAGACCTTGAGAAAGCAATTTGGTGCGGGTCCAAAGCAGCCATTAGCGCCAGATACCTTTAATATGTTAATTGGCAAAAATAACACGGAACTTTTAGCAAAAATGGGAAGCGCTATAGGGATGAGTGATATTAAGTTAACTCAGTGCTTAAAGCCTGAACCGTTAAATATTCGAGATGATAAAAATCATATTCCGCTTAACGTGATTGATAATTGTGAACTGGCGGTTCGTCGGCGAATTAAAAACAGTGATATGCCGCTCTCAAATATGCAAATGGATGCCGCAGCATTTTATGATGATTTACAAAATGAAGCCCTCCACCAGCCATTACATTTGTTTAGTGCCTAATTAAATTACATTAAATGCAGTTTTTTAAACGCCATTAGATTGTAATAAACTGTGTTTATATTAGTGGTTTTGTAGGTGCTTTATTTTAATAACCGATTTAATATAAAAAAAGCATCCAAAATTTAAATGCAATTGCTATAATGGCGCAAATGGTATGACATTAAATGCCATTATCATTAAACCAAGGTAATTAGGAACGTAATGAAGAAAACATTCACGCTGAATCATGAGAAAATCAAATACCCTCGTATGGTTGATGCTGCAAAGCATGAAGTGAAAAAATATTTGAAAAGAGAACGTAATAAAACTTTACCTGTTGATGCCGACTACTGGGCATTTGATTGTAAGTTTGGTAACACGGCTGAAGAGGCCCAAGTGGTTCACGTTGCTGAAATTAACAATCACATCAGTGAAATTGAAAAGCAAGGTTTAACCTCTTTCTACTTAGAGATTTTAGCAAGACCTGCACAGCGTCAAGACTTCGATGAAGATGATGACGAATAAAGCGCTAAGTTGCGTTTAGTGTAGTTTTTGAAAATGGGCCAAGTGGCCCATTTTTTGTGGTTGTTACTTATACACTATGACACTTTTTATACTTTTTATTACTGCCGCAAGGACAAGTATCATTGCGTTTCACTTTGATATCAGCAACCGGTGTGATCTCACCATCAAGGTATCGCCACTGTTCATCTTCTTTAATAAATCTTGAATGCTCAGCCAGCTCGCAATACAAGTCTTGATAAAAGTAATGGGCTTTAAACTTTACAAACCCTGTTTCATCATTATAACCAGAATCTAATACGGTTAAGTTTATAAAGCGGCAACTAGTTGCAAAGTCCTTAATTTCTGATAGTGAGTTTTCAGCTTGCTTTTCTTTTGCGTAACTTTCACGAACAAAAGCCGCGTTTTTAACCGCATATGCACTGTAGCGAGCACGCATAAGTTGCTCAGGTGTTTGTGGCTGTTTGGTTTTTAAATGAAAAGGTTCACAGCAATCAGCATAAAGTTGCTGACTGCCACAAAAACATAGTAGTGCGTTAGAGGTCATAATAAATGTACTGTGTATTAAAACGCTAGTTTACCAAGCTTATTGCGTTAGTGAAATCTCAGCTTGAGCGCTTTTTTTGCTAAAGCAATACAGCTTAGTGCGTGTATGGCTCAGGTTTAATGATAACTGTGATAGTTGCTGATTATTTATTATGTCGGTCCAGGTGATCACCGCTGCAAAATTTCCATTGTGAAGTGCAGAACTTAAAACATACTCTATATTAACTAAATGTTTTTGGCGTATAACTAATAATTTACTGGTATCAATTGAACATGAATCAAGTAACGCTTTACTAGGTACATGGTCTGGCGCAATTAAAAGTGTCCATGCATTTAAGCTATTGTATTGGTGTAATACTTTTAATAATTCAAACGTCGCTGAAATCTCATCTTCAATTTGTACAACGTTAACACAATCAGATTGGTCATCTTGTTGGTAGCTCTTAACTGTTCTTACGGTAATAGGCTGTAACATAATCGTCTCACTCACTGGGTTTTTATACAGTACATGTATACAGTAGTTTATACAGTTGTTTGGTGCAAGTGTTTTTTGCTATTTTTTTGTACAGTTATTCAGCTGAGCACGATAATGAAACTATTTAAAAATAAATAGTTCATATATAACAATAGATTATAATTTTTTAGGATGAATACTTTTGACGGTAGCTTTTTAATCTATAACTAAATAAATCTTGAAATGCATGAGGTATACAGTAGTTTAAAAATTAAGCGTTGTTGCATTTAACTTATAAAACGCTTAATCAATTTACAGATAGAATGAGTTACTAGGTAGTAAAACTATTTTTCGTGACTTATAGGGATCAAATGTGAAAATTGTAACTGATGAATTTGTTCATATAAGCTGGCGGCATAACACTGGGCGTCTTTAAGTCGTTTGGTACTAATGTGTTTGCGTATATCGCTCATTGCCTCTATTGCTGGCTCATATCCTTGGCTACTAGCTAAGCTGAGCCACGCAGCCCCATGAAATACACTTTGTGGCACACCTTGGCCTTTAATGAAAAATAGCCCTAAGTAAAACTGTGCACGATAGTTTCCTGCCATTGCTGCTAAACGCATCCATTTTGCGGCTAAGGCGCCTTGTTCATTTTTAAGGTAATAAAGAGCTTTATTTAATGTGTCTTGATCGGTGTTTTTAGAGCTCGCAGGGGGATTTGCATCGCTTGGTTGCGTTACAAAAGAAAGAATGTTGTCTAATTGTTGCTCTAAGTCTTGGCCACTTGGTGTCGTTTTGATCATGCTACTTCGTTTGTTATTTTAATCACTTAGCTAGTTTAGTATATAGCAAGGTAAAATGTCCTGTAAAAAGTTATTTTTATGCTAAAATCTCGCCACTTTTTACAACCACAAGTTTATTATGCTCGAAGCCTTATTCAAAATCCGTGCAAATGATTCTTCGGTTCGCCGTGAATGTATTGCCGGTATGACTACATTTATTACGATGGTTTATATCGTATTCGTTAACCCAGCTATGCTTGCAGAAGCAGGCATGGACCAAGGTGCTGCCTTTGTTGCAACCTGTATTGCCGCTGCAATAGGGTGTTTTATTATGGGGTTGTGGGCCAATTATCCATTGGCATTGGCACCGGGTATGGGATTAAATGCATTTTTTACCTATGGCGTGGTGCTAGGTATGGGCTATAGCTGGCAAGCAGCGCTGGGCGCGGTGTTTATGTCAGGGTGTATATTTTTAATATTAAGCTTATTTAAGGTGCGAGAGTGGATTATTAATGCAATCCCCCTGGTGCTCAAACAAGCAATAGCAACCGGTATTGGTGCATTCTTGGCACTTATTGCGCTGAAAAGTGCAGGTATTATTGTATCAAGCCCAGCAACACTTGTGCAGCTAGGCGATATAACGTCACCGGGTCCGCTATTAGCTATTTTTAGTTTTTTTATTATTGCGGCATTACTTTATCGCGATTTTAAAAGCGGTGTATTAATTAGTATTTTACTCGTTACCGCGATTGCAGTGTCGATGGGGTTAGTTGAATATCATGGTGTTGTTGCAATGCCACCTTCAATAATGCCAACTTTTATGCAACTTGATTTTAGTGCTGCTTTTGAACTGTCTATGTTGAGTGTTATTTTTGCGTTTCTATTTGTTGATTTATTTGATACCTCAGGTACGTTGGTAGCGGTTACTCAAAAAGCGGGCCTAGCAGATAAAAACGGCAATATGCCGCGCTTAGGTCGCGCATTAAGCGCTGATAGCACTGCAACCATTGCCGGTGCAATGCTGGGAACTTCAACAACAACTTCTTATATAGAATCTGTAGCGGGAGTATCAGTGGGGGGCCGAACGGGCTTAACGGCTGTAGTTGTAGGTTGCTGCTTTTTATTAATGATGTTTTTTGCACCTTTGGCACAAATGGTACCCGCATACGCAACAGCAGGGGCAATCTTATATGTATCCGTTCTAATGCTACAAAACTTAAAGTTTGTAAACTGGGATGATATGACCGATGCAATTCCAGTGAGTGTTGTATTGTTAATGACTCCATTGACCTTTTCAATTGCACACGGTATTGCACTGGGTTTTATTTCTTATACAGCGGTTAAAGTACTGTGTGGTAAAAAAGATCAGGTAAGTATTAGTGTTTGGATTTTAACGGCACTGTTTATTATTAAGTTTGCATTTTTATCTTAATGCTTCTGTTAAATAGCTAGATTTAGTTTGGGTATGTAAATTTATATAGTGACTAAATTTCAGTAATAAAAAAGCCCATACAGTTGTATGGGCTTTTTATTAGGTAATGAATTACCATTTCTTTTTCGGTGCAAACAGTACGTCTAAATCATCTTGCTCTTGTTCGTTCTTTTTCTTCAATGATGTAGCGTTTGATGCCTTTAATTCAGTGCTTATTGTTTCTAGATAGCCTTCAACTTCAACTCGTTTTGCAGTAATGTAATCATCATTAAATGACACACTGTTTAGCGTCGTCGATGCTTTTTCAAAGTACTGCCTAGCAGAGCCTACCATACCGGCTGTTTGAGCTGCTAGACCACGTTTTATCTGGCTTTCAATGTTGATTCTTAGTTGTAGCTTCTCAAGGCGTTTGTCTTCTGCAATAAACGCTTGGCTGTCAACTTTCCCCTTGTTGTGCTCAGAACGGATAATAGTACGGAGCTTTTTTATACCCTGTATTAGTGATATCAGTTGCTTGTCATTACCTGGCAAAACAAAACCATCCGAGCCGTCTTGAATCGGATTTTGTAGTCGCTCTTTTGCTTCTTTTAAGCGGTTTTTTAGTCCGCTACCACCGCTTGAAATAGACACCATATTACTTAGCGCATCATGAATACGACGTTGTAATATTCGCTGAGTTGCTTCTGAAAGAGGGATATTAGCGCTATTCATTAACGCCTCTTCAGTTTCTTCAATGATAGCTTTTTGTTTTGTTAGCTCTTTACGTCGTTCAGCTTCTTGTTTTTCTTTATGTTGTTGAACAGCACTAACCCACAGTGCAATGACGATAAGCGCAACAATTAATACAATTATAATGGAAACGATCATGTTATAATTCTCAAATTCTTAACCTTATTATCTAATCTTACATTAAATATATAAAAGGTGGGAAACTTTGCGCCGATTAACTAAAAAAAACACCATGTATAAAGCGTTTAAATCTTAATGTGTTATGTTTTGTTTGCTGATAATCATTGCTATCTCAACTTTATTTATTGTGTTAACCTGAAATTTCAATAAATTAATTGTTACATTGTGTAACCTTAATCAGCCTTTATATAGTTACCTATTAATTAGGGTGCGCTTTTGTCTGTCAATGTGAATTATAACGAAACTACATAGCCATGAAATTACAACAACTTAGATATATCGTAGAAGTTCAAAATCATAAATTAAATGTTTCAGCTACCGCTGAGAGTTTATTTACCTCCCAGCCTGGTATTTCTAAGCAAGTACGTATGTTAGAAGATGAGCTCGGTGTACAAATTTTTGGCCGTAGTGGTAAACATTTAACTCACGTTACAGGTGCTGGCGAAGAAATCATTAACATATCGCGAGAAATACTCTCAAAAGTTGAGGGCATTAAAGCGGTTGCTAATGAACATACGCTGCCCGATCAAGGTAAACTTAATATTGCGACTACGCACACCCAAGCACGTTATGCGTTACCAAGCGTAATTCAAGGCTTTACCCAAAAATACCCAGCAGTGTCACTGCATATGCACCAAGGTACGCCGCAGCAAATATCGGATGCAGCTGCGCGCGGTGATGCAGATTTTGCGATTGCTACTGAAGCACTGCACTTATATTCAGATTTAGTTATGTTGCCTTGTTATCACTGGAATCGCAGTATTGTGGTTGCTAAAGATCACCCCCTTGCGAAAAAAGTCGATAACTTAACGGTGGCAGATATAGCGCAGTATCCTTTGATCACTTATGTATTTGGTTTTACTGGTCGCTCAGAACTTGATAAAGCATTTAACGCCTATGGGCTTGAGCCACATATTGTATTTACCGCCACCGATGCCGATGTTATTAAAACGTATGTGCGCCTGGGATTAGGTGTCGGTGTGGTTGCATCTATGGCAATTGATCAGGTAAACGACAACGACTTAGTGTGCATTGATGCTAGCCATTTATTTGAAGCAAGCACCACTAAGATTGGTTTTAGAAAAGGTAGCTTTTTACGTACCTACATGTATGACTTTATCGAACGTTTTGCACCGCATTTAACCAAAGAGCGAGTAGAGCGAGCAAGTTTGCTGCGTAATCAAGACGATGTTGATAAATTATTTGCTGATATCGAATTGCCAGTTAAATAACCGCCATAAACAGTAATGAAAAAGCCGCTTAGTTTTGCAACTAAGCGGCTTTTTTTATGCTTTCTAATTAGCACTCGATAATGTTAACAGCTAATCCACCGCGAGCGGTTTCTTTGTATTTTGTTTTCATATCGTTACCGGTATCGAGCATGGTTTTAATTACTTTATCAAGCGATACTTTTTGTTCGCCACTACCGCGAATAGCAAGACGAGAAGCATTAATTGCTTTAATAGCGCCCATTGCATTACGCTCAATACAAGGTACCTGCACTAAGCCGCCCACTGGGTCGCAGGTCAATCCTAAGTTATGTTCCATGCCAATTTCAGCGGCATTTTCTACGTGTACCACGTTACCACCAACAATTTCAGTCAGCGCACCAGCAGCCATTGAACAGGCAACACCAACTTCACCTTGGCAACCCACTTCAGCACCTGAGATAGAGGCATTTTTTTTGTATAAAATACCAATAGCGGCCGCGGTTAATAAATACCGAGTAGCAATGTCGCGATCAACTTCTTTGATAAAAGTATGATAGTACATTAATACGGCTGGTAGGATACCAGCTGCACCATTTGTTGGTGCAGTAACCACACGACCGCCTGCTGCATTTTCTTCATTCACTGCTAATGCGAATAAATCAACCCAATCCATAGCACGAAGTGGATCGTTACTCACTTCTACATTGAGCTTTAAATATAAGCTTGGTGCACGGCGTTTTACTTTCAAACCACCAGGTAAAATACCTTCGGTACGCATACCACGTTCAATACAGGCTTTCATTACTTGCCAAATATTAAATAATTCATCTTTTATGGCTTCTTCACTGCGTAAGGTTTTTTCGTTTTTCATCATTAACGTTGATACGCTGTAACCCGACTCTTTACACATTTCGAGTAATTCTTTAGCCGTTCCAAACGGGAACGGGGCAGGGTTTTCTTCGCGAATATCTAAGGCCGCTTGTTTTTCTTTTTCAAACTCTTCATCCGTAACAATAAATCCGCCACCAATAGAGTAGTAAACTTTGCTATATACTTTTTCGCCATTGTTATAGGCAATAATTTCCATTGCGTTGGAATGTTTAGGGAGTGTCTTTCTGCGATGAAAAACAATAGCGCCTTGTTTAGGGAATTTAGCTTTATGAGTTTGGTTTAGATAAATAACCTGCTCATTTTCTATTTTTGCTAAAATATCGTCCACTAAATCGGCATCAATGGTTTCAGGATCATACCCTGCTAAGCCAAGTATCACTGCTTTACCAGAGCCGTGGCCAACACCTGTTTGGCCAAGCGAGCCGTAAAGCTCTACTTTTACATCGGTCACATTTGCTAATAGTTGTTGTTCGTTTAGGTCATTAACAAATAAGCGTGATGCACGCATTGGGCCAACGGTATGTGACGATGAAGGGCCAATACCAATGCTAAACATATCAAATGCACTGATCATAATGTGTGTCTCTACTTAGTTTTCTCAGCATTAAGCTGTTCTTTGAACGGTCGACTATAATAACGTGGAAACGCAGGTGTGTAACCCTTATTAGTAAAGATTTAAACTGGTATGGCGAGTTGTTTTGTAAAGTTTTTAATAATGCTGGCTGTGGCTCCCCACAAAAGCCCATGTGGGGTGATAAAGCCATTTAAGGTAATGATTTTTCCACCTCGTTCAAATGGCAAAGGTTGCCAGTTAGCCGCGTTATTCAGCGCTTTTATAGAGAGTAAAAAGCTAGCTTGCACTTCGTTGTGGTCGTTTTCCCACACTGTTTCTTTTTTAATTAAGCCTACAAAGGGGCGTATAGTAAATCCGGTCAGGGTTGAATATTCAGGTAACTGACCTAACACATGGACATTTTGCGGGGCAATATTAAGCTCTTCATGTAATTCACGCAGTGCGGTGGTGCGAAGGTTAACATCATTAATTTCAAATTTACCGCCCGGTAAACAAATCTCCCCAGGGTGGTGATGAAGGTAGGTTGGTCGCTTACACAATAAAATATGTGCTTCGTTATCTATATCAATCAATGGCAGCATTACTGCGCTTGCGCGCTTTTTTTTATTATCTTTGAGCTGATCCACGGCTAAACTGCGGTTTAATTGAAAACGAGCCGAAATGGTTTCACTATTCAAAGCGACCTTCATTTAATATAGGAAGTATTTTATTTACTTTATCGTAAGTTTCTTGATATTCCAATTCGACTTTTGAATCAGCAACAATGCCACCGCCAGCCCAACAATGTATTTGCTGATGATGAGTAACTAAAGTTCGAATGGTAATACTGGTATCCATATTACCGCAGGCGCTAATATAGCCAATAGAGCCACAATAAATACTGCGTCTGTGTGGCTCCAGCTCTTCTATTATTTCCATTGCGCGCACTTTTGGTGCCCCGGTAATAGACCCTCCAGGGAATGCAGCTTCAAGTTGATCGACTGCTGTTTTTCCTTCATCAAGGATGGATGTAACTGTACTTACCAAATGGTGTACTGCCGGAAAGCTTTCAATAGCAAATAAAGAAGGTACAACAACAGAGCCCGGTTTTGCGACTTTACCTAAATCATTTCGTAGCAGGTCTACTATCATAACATTTTCAGCGCGGTCTTTACTGGAGTTTGCCAGTAATGTGGCTTGTTTGGCATCTTCTAAAGCATCGGCTTTACGTGGTAGCGTGCCTTTAATAGGTTTTGTTTCTACCTTGTTGTCGTGCACTGCAATAAAACGCTCGGGTGATATTGATAAAATAGCGCCTTGCGGATGATTTATAAAACTAGAAAAAGGCGCTTTATTGGCCTGCGTTAATTTAACATAGGCCGCCCAAGGAGACCCTTGGTAATGTGCGCTAAAACGCTGCGCTAGGTTAATTTGATAACAATCACCACTTTTTAAGTATTCTTCAATCGCGGCAAATTTTTCGCTATAACTTGTCTGACTCATATTTGACTGCCACTGTGATGTAAGCGAAAAGCTTTCATGTTTAGGTGGTTGCATTAAATATTGCTGATACAGCGAGAGACGATTTACATTGGGCTGTGAAACATAAAACCAAGTATCCAGTTGTTTATCGTAAATGAGTGCATCAAGATAAAGTCCAACGGCCATTTGCGGTAAATCAATGTCGTTAAGAGCATTGCTTGGTAGTTGCTCTATAGTACGCCCTAAGTCATAACCAAAATAACCAAGCCAGCCACCGTTAAAGGGTAAATTGTGGGCGGCTTTTGTTGTATCGAGCTTAGCTAATTCAACGTTCATTATTTCAAAGCAGCTTTTAGCACTCACTTGGTTATTAAAAACGGTTTGATTATTTTTAACTTCCAGAGTGCTTTGAGGCTCAATAGCAATTATGTCAAAACGACTGTTAATGTGATCGCTATCACCTGAATCTAGCAAAATGGCGTAGGGCAAATGAGCAAAATGCGAAAATACCTCTATACAATTTTGTGATATGGCTAATTCAACACAATTTTTTTTATTGTTTAGCATTTACTATCCCTTTAAGAACTGGCTCGAAACGGGCTGGGAGGGTATCATAAGTCAAATTTATTTGGCAGCGTTTAGTGAGCGCTGTGGTTGAAAACAGTTCGAACCACCGTCACGGGTTTGATATCGCTTACGTGCAGCGTGCGTAACAACAACTTAAGGAACCACTATGAGTACAATTCGTCAGCAAGACTTTATTGATAGCATTGAAGATGCTCTGCAATATATCTCGTTTTACCACCCTCTTGATTTTGTTCAAGCGCTAGAAAAAGCGTATAACAAAGAGCAAAGCAAAGCCGCTAAAGATGCGATTGCACAAATCTTAATTAACTCGCGTATGTCGGCAGAAGGTAAGCGTCCGCTGTGCCAGGATACTGGGATCATCACCTGTTTCGTAAAAGTAGGTATGGATGTTAATTGGGATAAAACCGACTTAACAGTACAACAAATGGTTGATGAGGGGACGCGTCGTGCGTACTTAAATCCAGATAACCCATTGCGTGCATCGATTGTTGCCGACCCTGCGGGAACACGTAAAAATACTAAAGATAATACGCCATCAGTGGTACACATTGACTTAGTTGCAGGCGATAAAGTTGAAGTGATGGTGGCTGCTAAGGGTGGTGGCTCAGAAAACAAAAGTAAAATGGTGATGTTAAACCCATCTGACGATGTGGCCGAGTGGGTAGAAAAAACGTTACCAACAATGGGGGCGGGTTGGTGTCCACCAGGTATGCTAGGCATAGGTATTGGTGGCACTGCAGAAAAAGCAGCGGTAATGGCGAAAGAATCATTAATGGATCCGGTTGATATTCATGAACTCATTGAGCGCGGCGCAGAAACAACAGAAGAAAAGCTGCGTTTAGAAATTTTTGAACGTGCGAATAAATTAGGTATTGGTGCGCAAGGTCTTGGCGGTTTAACCACGGTTGTTGATATTAAAATTAAAACGGCGCCAACTCACGCGGCTTCAAAGCCAGTGGTTATGATCCCAAATTGTGCTGCTACGCGCCACGTTCACTTTACGCTTGATGGTTCAGGCCCTGCGAATTTAAAAGCACCTAAATTAGAAGACTGGCCAGAAGTGACTTTCGAAGTCGGTGAGGGCACACGCCGTGTTAATTTAGATACCCTGACTAAAGAAGACACTAAAGAATGGAAAATGGGTGAAACCGTTTTACTCTCAGGTACTATTTTAACGGGTCGAGATGCTGCTCATAAGCGTCTGCAAGATATGATCAACTCAGGGGAAGGTTTACCTGAAGGTGTTGATTTTGATAACAAGTTTATTTACTACGTTGGTCCTGTGGATGCAGTAGGCGATGAAGCAGTAGGTCCTGCAGGCCCGACAACGGCTACTCGTATGGACAAATTTACTGACATGATGTTAGAAAAAACAGGCATCGTGGGAATGATTGGTAAAGCTGAACGTGGCCCTGCAACGGTTGAGTCTATTAAAAAGCATCAGTCAGTGTATTTAATGGCTGTAGGCGGTGCGGCTTATCTAGTATCTAAAGCAATTAAAAAAGCACGTGTTGTTGCCTTTGAAGATTTAGGTATGGAAGCTATCTACGAATTTGAAGTAGAAGATATGCCAGTAACGGTAGCCGTTGACAGCGAAGGTGAAAATGCTCACACCCAAGGTCCTGCAATTTGGAAAGCAAAAATTGAAGAACTAGACAGTAAAATGAAGTAAGTTTTCTGTATAAACAGCAATCATAAAAGCGAGCACCCCGTGCTCGTTTTTTTAATTTTAAAATTTGCAGATACTTAAACACCTCAGACCAGTTCATGCTGCGCAGACAGATATTATATAACCCATTGTATTTTATCATGTAGTGTTCTTTTTCAAGATGTACTATTAAGTTTACATATAAATTCAAAGTGACGTTCACGTAAGCGTAAACTTTAATCGCGATGACGTTTTTAGCTTTTATACTTAATAATATAATTATTATTGAATTTTTTATGCTTATTTATCGCGATAAACCGTTTTATTTTTCTATTGAGTGCGGTTTATTTGGTTTATCTACTCATAGTGTGGCGAACCATCAACTGAAGTGATAAAGTCTCGTCAATTTGTAGCGTGCTTGCCCAAAAGGGCCCATTATTTTCGGAGTATTTAAAGTGGTTGTATTTAATCAAGTTGAATTTGATAACCATGAACAAGTGGTTTTTTGTTCAGACAAAGCGTCTGGTTTAAAAGCCATTATTGCGGTACATAACACAAACTTAGGTCCAGCTGTAGGCGGTTGTAGAATGTGGGATTATGCCAACGATGAGGATGCAGTTTACGATGTATTGCGCTTATCAAAAGGGATGACCTATAAAAATGCTGTG
Organism: Pseudoalteromonas sp. S1610; assembly: GCF_005887465.1. Lineage (GTDB taxonomy): Bacteria > Pseudomonadota > Gammaproteobacteria > Enterobacterales > Alteromonadaceae > Pseudoalteromonas > Pseudoalteromonas undina. The sequence continues at coordinate 12,531 of NZ_PNDI01000012.1, forward strand.
GCACGCTTGCCATTTGGTGGTGGTAAGTCAGTTATTATTGGCAATGCAAAAGAGATCAAGTCTGAACAGTTGTTTCGTGCATTTGGTCGTCAATTAGAGCGTTTAAATGGCAGCTACTACTCAGCAGAAGACGTAAATATCACGTGTGATGATGTGGCGTTAATGAACAAAGAAACAAATTACGTGCTAGGCCTTGAAGGCAAAAGTGGTAACCCATCGCCATTTACAGCTTACGGCACGTTTTTAGGTATGAAAGCAGCGCTTCATCACCAGCGCGGCATTCAAGATTTTTCAGGCATTAAAGTGGCTGTGCAAGGTTTAGGTGCGGTGGCTTATGGATTATGTAAGCACTTGGCTGAAGCTGGTGCAGAATTATTTGTTACCGATATTAACCAAGCAGCGGTAGAGCGTGTAGTCAACGATTTTGGTGCAACAGCGGTTGGTATTGATGAAATATACGACTTAGATGTTGATGTGTATGCGCCTTGTGCGTTAGGTGCCACTATTAATGACACAACGATCCCTCGTTTAAAAGCAACTATAATAGCAGGATGTGCAAATAATCAGCTTGCAGAATCACGCCATGGTGAAATTATACGTGAAAAAGGTATTTTATACGCACCAGATTATGTAATAAATGCAGGCGGTATTATTAACGTGTATTACGAAACAGCGCCTGAAGGTTACAGTAAAGAGGCGTCTAATAAACACGTAGAGAAAATTTTCGATACATTAAGCGAAATCTTTACCCGTAGTGAAAAAGAACAAAAATCAACGCATTTAATTGCTGATGAGCTTGCTCAAGAAATTATTGAAAACGGACTTTAAGTTTTTATTTAGTTCAACTAAGGAGCGAATATCGCTCCTTTTTTTATGCCTATATAAGACTTTGGTATAACTACACCCAAAGCATCATTTTAGTTAATGCGAATATAGGCAAAGCGAGGTAAAATTTTACTTTTGCTCTGTGTATAATTTATGTCCTCTGCCGATTTATCTCTTCGGGCTATTGATTTTGATCAGTGGCCGCGCAAACAACATTTTGAATTGTTTCAAAACTTCACTCAGCCTTATTTTAATGTGTGTGTAAGACTCAATGCTAAAAAGCTATATACCGTGTGTAAGCAAACTAATCGTGCTTTTTTTCATGGTTATGTTTATTGCTTATTAAAAGCATGTCATGAGTATGAGCCGATGATGCTGCGTATTGTTAATCAAAAACCTTATTATTTAAACACCATGCGCGCGAGTGTTGTTGAGCTTGCCGATGATGACTCGTTTCGCTTTAGTTATTTTAAACAGCAAAACTCGTTAAATGAGTTTGCTAATAAAGCAAAAGCGATTAGTCATGAAGCAAGGTTAAACCCGCTGTTTTCTGATGCCTTTGCAGCAACTGAAGGACAAGCTGATTTAATTCACGTTTCTGTTTTACCTTGGTTAAACTTTAGCAGCTTTTCGCATGCGTTTACCCAGGGCCAAAGCTGTGGCATCCCTAAATTTGTGTTTGGTCAATACAACCCCGATACAGGCGAAATGCCACTATCAATTGATGTCCATCATGCGTTATTAGATGGACTACATGTGGCTAAGTTCATCCAACGATTGCAACATACATTTGATAGTTTGAGTGATAATACTTAATGAAAAAGTTGTAAATCTTATGTTATTATTTGTTGGTGATGTTTTCTAATTAAATTTTCACCTTGAATTTACTCAAATATAAAAACTAATAATTATAAAGGCAGTGTCTGATGAATCGCTTGGTGATTTTATGTTTCTTGTTGGTGATTTTTACTGTTAATGCTCAGCAACAGACTCGGCTGCCGTTGCGCGATTATTTTTTTGAAACGTGGAATACCCGTTCGGGCCTTCCTCACAATAGCATTAATAGCCTTGCACAAACACAAGATGGCTATTTATGGGTAGGTACTTGGGAAGGGCTTGCCCGCTTTAACGGTCAAGAATTTAAACTATTTACCCGCTCAGAAATTACCGATTTGCCTGACTCAGGCGTACGTGCGCTTACCCCCACCTCCGATGGCGGCTTACTCATAGCCGGAGCGCGCGGCGGTATTAGTTTATATCAGCACCGACAATGGGACACTCAACCTAATGCCCAAGCAATGGTTAATCACGTATTTAAGAGTAAAAACGAGGATTTGTGGTTGGCACTTGAAAATGATGGTGTGTTTTATCGACCTGCCAAAAGCACTCAAGATATCCCAATAATACAAAACGTCAGTGCTTATAGAATAATTGAAGATAAGCAGGGCACTATATGGGCTGCAACCAGTGATGGGCTGTATAAAATAGTTAACTACACAGCTACATTGATGACTCCACATCATGGTTTGCCAGATGCACCTGTATATACTCTATTGATTACCCGTAAAGGACGCCTTGTTATTGGTAGTGAAAGAGGTGCGCGAGTATTAAATGGCAATGTGTTCGAGTCACCCCATCCACAGCTTAGTGCTGAGTCGATTTCTAGTTTATTAGAAGATAACCATGGTGATTTATGGTTTGGCACTATTAATAAAGGGGTATTTAGGCTTAGTGTTGATGGCATAGAACAATTAGATGCTAAAAATGGCTTACCTGCAAACCGCATATTGTCATTATTGCAAGACAGAGAAAACAGTATTTGGGTAGGTACCAACGCGGGTGTATTTAGATTAAGAGAAGCCCCGTTTTCATCGTGGGGAAAAAAGCGAGGCTTATCTAGCGACTACGTACGCACGGTACTTTCACATTCTGATGGCAGTTTATGGATAGGCGGGAGTACAGGCTTAGATCGGCTGCAAAATAATAAAATTACCCAAATTAAAGGGACTAAACAAGGCTCTCCTTATTCAGTATTGAGCTTACTTGAACAAAGCCAAGGTGATGTTTGGGTCGGTACTTATACTTCAGGTGTGTTAAAGGTGGTGAATAACGAGCTTGTACCTTACTTAAATCGTGATACTGGCCTTGGCAGTAATGAAGTACGCTCGTTACTTTTTGATTCAAAAAATCGTTTATGGATAGGCTCAGCCATGGGGTTAACGCGAGTTAATACCGACGGCAGTTTAGTGCAATTTACTAATGAGAAAGAGTTACCGAGTGGCTTTATTCTAGCTTTGAGTGAGGATAAGAGGGCTAATATTTGGATAGGCACTGGCAATGGCGTAGTAGTTTACAATACCCAAACGGATAAATTTAAACCAATTCAGTTCCCTAAAGCGTTTTCGGCTAAATATGCGTTTGGCTTTTATATTGACGATAAATATACCTGGATGGCGACCGATAGAGGTTTATTGCGTTATCAACATTCAAATGGCCATATGACTATTTTAGGGAGGGAGTTAGGATTACCGGTTGATAAGCTTTTTCAAATTGTGCCCTTTAAAGATTCACTTTGGCTATCAAGTAACCGTGGCATTATTGAAGTTAATTATAAGCAAGTTAATAAGCTACTAGATTCAGCTACAAAAGGTAGTCAGACGCTAGCTTTTCAATTATACGATGAGGGCGATGGCATGCTCAGTGCGCAAGCCAATGGAGGGTCAACGCCTTCGGCTACAGCGCATTCAGATGGTACTATTTGGTTTGCCACCGCAAAAGGGGTGAGTACGGTTAAACCCGCGCGATTAAAAGAAGCCACCGAGATACCGTTACCAACTATTGTAGAAAGTTTTTCTGTAGATGGTAAACCCATGTTATTGCCTGTTGATGGTGACACACTTGTTTTGCCACCTGGAGTTACACGGCTGTCGTTCCATTATGCGGGTTTAAGTTTTATTATGCCGCAGCGATTAAACTTTCAAACAAAAATGAAAGGCTTTAATGATGAATGGGTGGATCGTTTTCATATTGCAACAGCTGAATATACTAATTTACCCGCGGGGAAATATTCATTTGCAGTGCGTTCTGCCTATCCTAATACCGATTGGCAGCAAAATGACAAAGTGATTCATTTTGAAATTCAATCGCATTTTTGGCAAAAAACCAGCTTTAAGCTAGTGGTGTTTTTTATTTTTGTGGTTGTCATATATAGTGCATATCGTTATCGCTTGTATCGCTATAAGCAGGTAGAAAAAGAGCTAACTAGCCGAGTGGTGAAGCAAACCCAAGCACTGCAAGAGCAAGCAAGTGCCTTTGCTTATCAAGCTACCCATGATCAGCTCACCGACTTACCGAATCGCCGGGCATTTGATGGTTGGCTGGCCGACAACTTTACAGATTTTAAAGCGCGTAATACTCCGCTTGCGATTGCCATTATGGATATTGACCACTTTAAACGCATTAATGATGGTTGGTCTCATTTGATTGGCGATCAGGTTATATGTGAAGTCGCCAATATCCTTAAAGCGCATTGTGAAGGCGAGCAAGAAGTGGCTCGTTGGGGCGGTGAAGAATTCACATTTGTATTTCCTGACATGAATACTGTGCAAGCACAGCAATTATGTGAACAATTACGCAAAGAAATTGAAAATAATGATTTTTCGTCTATTGCCCAGGGGCTTAGTGTAACCGTGAGCTTTGGTGTTTCTGACTCAGATAATGTCGATGATTACGATCGGTTATTATCTCGTGCTGATCAAGCTTTATACAAGGCAAAAAACAATGGCCGAAATAGGGTTGAGTGCATAACTTCCTAAAAAGAGCTGCTTTAATGCGTTAAATCGTTTTTTCCGACAGCTTTTATCATATAGATAATTTCAACTTCTTTATTATTTGTGTAGGTTAAGTGAATTCATTAAGTAATTATATGTAAGCATAAGTAATATTAATTAACTTTATTTTAATTTGGGTGCTATACCTTGTGTACCCATTAGGGGTTTTTTTGCTTTTTACTTAAGGAATATAAGATGAAAAACAAGATAATTAATATTACATTCGCAAGTCTTCTAGGGGCCTCACCCGTGGTATTAGCAGAAGGCGATAAGCATGATGACTTTTTGTTTACTAAACAGTCTTTAGCATCACTCAAGCTTAACTCTTTACTGACTATTGATGATACGCAATTTGTGTTTAATGACTCATTATTAAACGAAGATTGGGATAACTTTTTTTCTTTGCATGCGTCAGCAATTGAAGATAAAAAAGAGCTCATTTTACACTGGGCAGGTTATACCAGTATTAATCCAAAAGTAATTTTAGCGCTGATAGAGCAACAAAGTGGCTTACTTTCAAACCCAAATGCTGATATTGAGAACCCTTTAGCTGGTATAACAGACAAGCGTGGTTTTGATGCGCAAGTAAAAGACGTAGTGATGAAATTAAGTCAACGCTTTTATGCATATAAGCAGTGGCAAGAGTCACAAGATAAGTTAAAAAAACGCAATCAGGCAACCCAAACTACGAGTAGCACAGCTGCAACTGCGGCTCTAGTAAGTCTGTTTGCAGATAGCGATAGACTGGCATCAAACTCTAAAAATAATCAACAGACTTTGACTGAGTTTTTAGCTACGTTTGACCGTGTATTTCCTAGTAACACTAGTCAATTGCAACGTTCATTGAATAGTGTAGATCAAAATAATGAAAAACAACTTTTAGCCGCTAGTTTTGAAATGAATTTACCGTGGCCGTCTGGCTATTGGTACAGTGGTGGCGCTCACTCAAATACAGGTTCTGGCTACCCATACTCATCACTTGATTTTAACAATGGCTCTGGTGGCTGGGGCGCTAATACTCCTTTTGTTCAAGCTGCGCATGGCGGAACGGTAACTCGCTTTTCTTCCTGCAATATTCGAGTAACACACGCCAGTGGCTATTCAACCAACTACTACCACATGTCAAACCTTCAATATAGCAGTGGTGATTATGTTCAACCTGGTGCATGGTTAGGTCGCTATGCAAATAATTATAATCAAGCATTGTGTGAGGGCGGCCAATCATCAGGTCCTCATGTCCACTTTACTTTATTGTATAATGGGCAACAGGTTTCTCTGCATAATAAATATATAAGTGAGCATCGCATTGATGTTGGCTCAAGTAATTATGACACCAACTGTAATCGTTTCTATTTTGAACGATATGGCTATCGTACATGTGCATGGCAGCCTTTGTATCGCTAGAATGATATAAATAAACAGTTCACTTGTTAAAGAAAAGGCCACGCTCTAACAGATGTGTGGCTTTTTATTTAGTGCTAAATAATTGAATTCTAGTTTTATGGACCAATTAATACTGTATAGATAATTATAGGGCTATTAAATGGTAAACGGATTATTGATTTTCTTACTTTTTGCGTTTGTCGTTATTTTTTGGCGTTGGCCTGATATTCAAAATACTCTGTGGCGCCGTAAATACAGTCATTTATCATTAAGCCCACAACAGCATGCGCTGTTGCTGCGGGCTATGCCAATTTATAACAAAATGACTGATGCAGATCGAGCCAAGTTGGCTCGTCATATTGTGTGGTTTTTAAATGAAAAGCGCTTTGTTGGCTGTGATGGGTTGCAACTAACTGAAGCAATGAAACTCATTATTGCCGCCGATGCTTGCCTGCTGGTACTAAATAAACCTTGGCCTTTGTATAAAAACGTGAAGGAAATTTTACTCTATCCCAGCGTCTATTATGCGCCTCAATCAAGTCGCGATAACGCAGGACTTGTTAGTTTTCATAATACCGTAAGGCAAGGTGAGTCATGGCCAGGAGGCACACTGGTGCTGAGCTGGCATGATGTGCTTGAGGGTAACCGCTTACCCAGTGACGGGCATAATTTAGTGTTTCATGAGTTTGCGCATCAACTTGATCAAGAGACCGGTAAAACCACCGGCACGCCATTACTTACATCACAGACTCACTATCAACAATGGGGCAAGGTATTTAGCCGAGCGTTTTCGCAGTTAAAAACACACGTTGCTTATAACATGCCGCATGTTATTCATAGCTACGGAGCCACAAATGAGGCAGAATTTTTTGCGGTGATCACCGAAACGTTCTTAGAAAAACCCGCAGATTTACGCCGCGATGACCCTGAAATTTACCGTTTGCTGGTAGATTTTTATCAATTTGATCCTATTGTTTGGCATTAATTTTATGCACTTCATCCTATTACGCTGGTAACTTGCTAGCGTTTTTGTTGCAATCATGTAATAGAGCAACACACAGCAACAATAATAAGTGAGATAAGCATGAAGAAAATGCTGCAAACAGCGCTTGCGTTATCAGTTTCATTGGCATTGGGTCAAGTACACGCAGAGCAAACAGATGAAAAAAAATGGCAAGTTGATTCACCAAAAGGGCAATTTGTAGATGCTTCTATTAGTGTAGAGCAAGGCACATGGATGAATGTAGATATAAGCCCTGATGGAGAAACCTTAGTATTTGACTTACTGGGCGATATTTACACTATGCCAATGAGTGGTGGTAAAGCCACTCAAATAACCTCAGATATCGCATGGCAAATGCAGCCGCGTTTTAGCCCAGATGGTAAACATATCGCATTTACCTCAGATCAGGGGGGCGGTGATAATATTTGGGTTATGGACGTTAATGGCGAGAATCAAACTGCAGTAACGGACGAAACGTTTCGTTTACTTAATAGCCCGGCATGGAGCCCTGATGGCGATTATTTAGTTGCACGTAAGCACTTTACCGCCAGTCGTTCTTTGGGCGCGGGTGAAGTTTGGCTTTATCACAAAGCGGGTGGTAAAGGGGTACAACTGACTAAACGTGAAAACGATCAAAAAGATTTAGGTGAGCCGATGTTTTCACCTGATGGCCGTTATGTTTATTTTTCTCATGATGCCACCCCAGGTAAAACCTTTCATTACTCAAAAGATTCGGTTGCGGGTATTTATAAAATTAAGCGCTATGATCGTGAAACCGGTGAAATAGAAACGATTATTAGTGGTATGGGTGGGGCAATCAGACCAACTCCGTCACCTGATGGTAAAAAACTTGCCTATGTAAAGCGTGATGACTTTCAAACTAGCTTGTACTTATACGATTTAACCAGCGGTGAGCATACCAAGCTATATGACAAGCTAGAGCGCGATATGCAAGAAACATGGGCTATTCATGGGGTATACCCAACAATTGCGTGGACACCAGATAATGAAGAGTTAGTATTTTGGGCTGGTGGCACCATTCATAAACTCAATGTCGATGATAAATCTGTCAGCGATATTGCATTCAAAATAGACACCACGAAAAAAATTCAAAAAGCGGTGCGCTTTACTCAAAATATCGATACTGAAGAATTTGATGTAAAAATGCTGCGAAATGTACAAATTAGCCCAGATGGTGAAACGGCATTGTTTGAAGCACTGGGTCATATTTATAAACGCGATTTAGACTCAGGAAAAATCAAACGTTTAACCAAGCAAACCGATCATTATGAGTTATTTCCACAGTACTCGCGTGATGGTAAAAAAATTGTCTACACCACGTGGGACGATAACGAACAAGGCACAGTGCGCGTTGTCTCTGCACGAAGTGGTCGCGGCGATACGATTACCGATGAACCGGGTAAATATGTAGAGCCTACCTTTAGCCCTGATGGCAAAACTGTAGTTTATCGTAAAGCCAGTGGTGGCAGTATTTTAAATCCTAAATGGTCACTGCACCCTGGGGTTTACAGTGTCAGTGCTAAAGGCGGTAAGAGTGAACTAATTTCTAAAAGTGGTTATCAACCGCAGTTTGGTAGTGCCAATGACCGTGTTTATATTATGAGCCCATGGCCTAAACCAACGTTAAGTGTGGTTGAGCTTGAAAGTAAAAAAGTGCGCAAACTCTATGAATCAGAGCATGCCACTGAATTTAGGGTATCGCCTGATGGTGAGTACTTAGCATTTGCAGAGCGCTTTAAAGTGTTTGTAACACCGTTTGTTGAGCGTGGTAAGACCATTAATATTGGGCCTAAAGACAGCCAATTTCCAATTGAGCAATTATCTGTTCGTGCTGGTGAAAATATTAGCTGGAGTGCCAACAGCAATAAACTCTATTGGACACTTGGCCCTGAGCTATACCATGCCAGTTTAGAGGGAATGTTTGCTATTAATAAAGCCGATGACCAAGGGGTTAAAGTCAAAAGCGGGACTAACATTGGTTTTAGCAAAAAAATGGCTGAACCAGAAGGCATGATTGCCTTAACTGGCGCAAAAATTATTACCATGGACGGCGAAAAAGTCATTGAAAATGGCGTTATTGTTACCGATGGTAAACATATTAAAGCTATTGGCTCTGCTGCAGATATTAGCATTCCAAAAAATGCTGAGATTGTTGATGTAACAGGCAAAACAATTATGCCTGGTATGGTTGATGCGCATGCGCATGGCTCACAAGCAAGCGATGAAATTATCCCACAACAAAATTGGAAAAACTTTGCAGGCCTTGCGCTAGGTGTTACCACCATCCACGATCCATCAAACGACACCACTGAAATATTCACTGCCAGTGAAATGCAAAAAGCCGGTATGATTGTCGGCCCGCGTATTTTTTCTACTGGTACTATTTTATATGGCGCGAATATGCCTGGTTATACTTCGCATATTGATTCATTAGATGATGCTAAATTTCATTTAGAACGCTTGAAAAAAGTAGGGGCGTTTAGTGTTAAGTCTTATAACCAACCTCGCAGAGAGCAGCGTCAGCAAGTGATTGAGGCTGGTCGTGAACTTGAAATGATGGTCGTGCCAGAAGGGGGCTCATTATTACAACATAACTTGAGTATGGTGGTTGATGGGCATACAGGGATTGAGCATTCCATTCCGGTTGAACATATTTATGATGATATTAAGCAGTTGTGGTCACAAAGTGATGTAGGTTATACGCCTACATTGGTGGTTGCCTATGGCGGTATTTGGGGGGAAAACTACTGGTACGATAAAACTGATGTGTGGAATCATCCTCGATTGAGCAAGTTTGTGCCAAAAAATCAATTATTACCACGTTCAATGCGTCGTGTTAAAGCGCCCGATCATCACTATAACCACTTTAACAATGCACGTGTGGCAGCTGAACTACAAGATTTAGGTGTACTGGTTAATTTAGGTGCACATGGTCAGCGTGAAGGTTTAGGTGCGCACTGGGAAATGTGGATGTTTGCTCAAGGTGGTATGACGCCGCTTGAGGCTATTCGAGCATCAACGCTCGATCCTGCTAAATACCTAGGTTTAGATAAAAACGTAGGCTCATTAGAAGTCGGTAAACTGGCAGATTTAATGGTTATAGATGGCGACCCACTGAAAAACATCCGCGATTCAGACAAAATTGATTACACCATGATCAACGGCCGCTTGTTCGACGCAGCAACGATGAACGAAGTTGGTAAAAAACAACGTGCCCCATTATTTTTTGAATAAGGCAGGCGTTTTTTAGTTAATAAGCGGCTATTTAGCCGCTTTTTTTATATTGTGTTTACCTATTTAACCAACTGCTACTATCGCTTTTAAAATATTATCACTAGGTGGAGCTACTGATACATCATGCATCACTCTCGCTCTAGTTATAAATCCTTCTTTTAAAATGAGTAAATTGTGTGCGGCTTCAATTGCTTTTTCTCTATTATGAGCAAATTCAGGGGTTTCTAAAAGAGCTGATAGTATAATCTCAAAGTTCGTTTGCTTATGCTGTTTGCAAAGTTTGGCAATAGGGTCATTCTCTATAGGGTATTCAGCTGCAGTATTAATAAAAAAACAGCCATTAAAGTTACCTAACTCTGAAACCTCATTATTAATCCACTTTTTCAGTCCGAAAAAAATTGCTTGCGCGACTAATATAGCACTTGGTTGTAGACATATTTTTTTTAGCCAAGCGTTAAAGCACATGTCGCGTGCGACTAAACAAGCACAAATAAGCGCATCTTTGCTTTCAAAGTGCTTGTATAAGGTTTTTTTTGCAATGCCGGATACAGCTAAAATTTCATTAATACCAACAGCGTGTATACCCTTTTTATAAAAAAGGCTCAGTGCCGTACTGATTATTTGTTGTTGTTTATTCATGATATTCCAAATTTGAGCAGTAAAAACACAGCTTGACATAGGTAGACCGACTTGTCTATATTGCAGGTGTAGACAAATCGGTCTACTTTTGAGGAGGTAATATGCATAGTGAGCAAATAAAGTTGGCATTAATCGCAGGTGTTTTTTCTACTTTTGTTTTGGCTTTTTTGGCGTGGCTAAATTATATGGGTGATTACGGTATTTGGTTAATGGCGCCATTCGGCGCAACAGCTGTGCTTGTTTTTGGCGTACCACATAGCCCATTAGCTAAGCCAAAAAACGTAATAGGGGGGCATATGCTGACCGCAATGATTGGGGTTGTTTTTAGCTATTATAGTGCTGATAGTGCGATCATGATTGGGCTGGCTGTGGGTATTGCTATAACTTTGATGATGATTACTAAAACCATTCACCCTGCTGCCGGTGCAAACCCTATCTTAATTATTGAGTCTAGCCAAAGTTGGGATTTTTTAATAATGCCAGTACTTGCCGGGACAGTGTTTATTGTGGTGTGTGGTTTTGTCGCGACGTGGTTTTTGCAGCTATTGATAGAAACTAAACATAAAAAAACCGCTTAACGCGGTTTCTTTTATACTGAGCACTCAGTGAATTACACTACACCGCGCGGTAGGCGACAGTCGTGATCTTTACGAGCAAGCTCTACTATCCAAAGCTCTTCTGCTGTGTAACCTTCTTCGTTCTCAGTGATCACGGTGAAAGGCGCTTTTTTCTGTGCTTTTACAGGAGCAGCTTTTTTAGTTTTTTTAGCGGGTGCTTTTACTGCAGCTTTTTTTGTAGACTTTCCAGAGCTTAATTCTTTAGTCAGCTCTGCTACATCAGCTAGGCGCATATTCTTGCCGCCATCAACGCTGTACCAGCCAGGTTTAGTTGTTATTTCAGGTTTTTTACCGTTGGCAGCTTCATATGCAGCTTCAAAGGCAGATAACACTTCTGTTTTGTCTAGTTTGCTCATCAGAGACCCTATACGTTGTTTACACAGATAAAGAAGAGGTATTTATACCTATTTTAGAACTGTTTTTCAATTTTTTGCGATTTTCCTTTCATTTTTAGCGCATAACCGCCAAAATTTGTACAAAATTCAGTGCAAAGTAAGGTAAGTAGTATGCAACGTAGAGAATTTAATCAACTATTAAATACCCTGTTAAAGCCAGAAACCATTAACGATTTTTGTCCAAACGGACTTCAGGTAGAAGGTAAAGATGAGATACGCACCATAGTAACGGGTGTAACGGCAAGCCAAGCACTTATTGATGCCGCGATTGAAAAAAATGCCGATGCCATTTTGGTACACCATGGCTATTTTTGGAAAGGCGAGTCACAACCTATCATTGGCATGAAAAAACGTCGTGTGGCTGCACTTTTAGCTAACGACATCAATTTATTTGCTTATCATTTGCCATTAGATATTCACCCTGAAATCGGCAACAACGCTCAGCTAGCGCAATTACTCGATATTGAGATTGAAGCAGGTTTAGAGCCAGTCAATAACAGTGTCGCGATGAAAGGGCGGTTAAAAACGCCGCTAACGGGGTGCGAATTTGCTAAAAAAATAAACCAAGTGCTTAATCGCGAGCCTCTGACAAGTTTAGTGCGTAATGATAAAATTGAAACTATTGCCCTGTGCACTGGTGGCGGGCAAGGCTATATAGATTTAGCAGCTGAGCAGGGGCTAGATGCTTACTTAACCGGTGAAGCGTCAGAACAAACAATACATAGCTCTCGCGAGCAAAATATCGACTTTTTTGCTGCTGGCCACCACGCCACAGAGCGATACGGTATTAAAGCGCTGGGTGAATACCTTGCTGATAAATATGGCTTTGATGTAACATTTATTGATATAGACAACCCAGTGTAAGCTTTGCCGTAAATACAATGCCGTCTAAGTAACCTATTCATACTTAACTTGAGTAGGTTCTTTAAAATCTAAAGTTAAAATAACTTATTACTTTAATATGTTATAAAGAGTTTCCGCTGAGGTTAAAACCCATCAACAATAAAAAATCAAAGGGCTTCAGGATTTATTGTACGACGTATTTTTATCCATGTATCGCCAAGTACTTCATGGGCAAATTGAGTCACTACTAGTAATGCTTTTGCGTTGGGTATGAGTTGCTTATACCAAGGGTACGCTGCAAAGTTGTGGTAGTCAGTTGCTGCGGGGATCACAGTGATGCCTTGAGCATTAAATAAATTTATTGCTCTGGGCATATGGCTTACAGAAGTAACTAAAACGGTATTATAGTCAACAAGTTTTGAGGCTAAAAATGCGGCTTCTTGCGCTGTGTCCATTGCGTTTGGATTTTGTACAATGCGACTTTTATTCATACCCAAGCTAATTGCCGTTTTATACATAAGTGCGCTGTTGGTGACTTTTTCATAACCCCCACCTGATACAATTAACTGAGCTCGCGGATATATATTAGCGAGCCTAATACCTTCCACTAAACGTGTTAATGCACAATTTCCTAGCTGGCTGTTAGCACTAAGGGCTGGGTTAGGGTTTATGTCGCAGCCAAGTACCACAATTTTATCTATGCTAGGGTGCTCATTGATACTAAAAGCCAATGAAGTAGGTTGATTATGTTTAATCAATAAGTTGGCAACCCAGGGCGTACTGGCAAGTAATAAGGTTGCAAGACTCAAAAAAGACAAGGTAATAACAAGCTTTCGCTGTTTGAGTGCAAAAATAAGCAGTATTAGGCTAAGTAAACCTAGTAATGGTAACGGCATGAGTAAACCGCCCAATATTTTTTTAAGTTCAAACATAATGAGTAACACGGTTGAATATATTTACTAACATGTTACTCATAAGTTTTAGATTTATCGACCGTTATTTAATTTACAGGTATTTAAAAAATGACGGTAAACCGGATTGTCTTTCATGTCTTTTTTCATCGCTAAGTACATCTGACGGGTTAAACCAAGCGCGCCCAGTGGAATTGACTTAATTAGCCCTTGGCTTTCATATGGAGTAACTAGCCAATCAGGTAGGGCGGCTACACCCATACCTGCACTGACTAATTGAAATATAAGTAAGCCCTGATCAACTGTTTTAAGCGTGCCGTCAAAACGTGCATTTTGAATAAAATGCTTAAATATATCTTGGCGCTCACGGGGAATCGGGTAAGAAATAATCGTTTCGTTTTTTAAATCAAGCGCAGTTACGTAGGCTTTTTTAGCTAAGTCATGATCCGGTGCCACTATTAGCTTAAGTTTAAAGTCAAATAGGTGGGCGTATTCTAGTTTGTCGGGTTCACGCACATCTGAGGTAAGCACTAGGTCTAATTCATCATTTAATAAGTCTGGGATGGCGTCGTAACTAAAACCACGTTCGTAATCAATCTTTATGTCAGGCCAAAAATTATTAAACTCTTTAATAGTAGGCAATAGCCAATGAAAACAGGCATGACATTCAACACTTAGACGCAGTTGTGAGATTGGCTGATTTAAACTTTCTTTTAATCGGCATTTAGTAGCTTCTAACTTAGGTAATATTTCGTGTGCTAATTCAAGTAATAACATACCTTGAGGTGTAAATCGGACGGGTTGAGTTTTTCGTTCGAACAACTGGCAATCTAATTTATTTTCTAAATCTTTGATCTGATGCGATAAAGCTGACTGAGTTAAAAATAGCTCGCGGGCTGTATTAACTAACGATCCCGTTTCTTTAAGGGTCGCTATAGTTTTTAGGTGTTTAATGTCAATCATCTTTAATAAATCTCATGGGTATGGTGAGTATTGCTTAGATTAACTACATACTACGCTTATATAAAAATCGTTTCAACGTCTAGATGGCTATAAAAGTGAGGTTTGGTGTGTTTTTTACTGCAAACATTAAATTTATTAACTTTGCATAGTCAAATATTGTTTTGTTATTTGTTTATTGTTGAATTTAGCTCATGTTAAATCGGGTTTAAATAGTTAAGCTGAAATTAAAATAAAGCAGTGTGAATTTGGTTATGGAGTAAGTTATGCATGTTTAGCGATTAATGTGTTGTTGTAAAACATGCTGTTGAGGTTAGAATCAAGGTTTAATTGGTATGCTCTTACAAACGAGGTTAAATTATTAAGGTATTAAAGCGAGTAAGCACAGTGGTCAGTTTAATCCTAAATACTTGGTTGTAAATTCCAGCTGTGCCTAGCCATTAAAGAGGGCTGTGTATTAATGCTATGGCCTCTGTTGCTGTAACAGGTTTTGATTTTAAAAAGCCTTGCCCATAATCACATTGGGTTTTTTGTAAAATAGTAAGTTGCTCAGCGGTTTCTATTCCTTCTGCAATAACAATAAGATCTAAAGAAATAGCCAAGGTTAAGATAGCATCTATTAATGGGTTAGCAGTGGTTTTTAAGTTATCAATAAAGCTTTTATCAATTTTCATCACATGAATTGGCAGTTGGTGCAAGTAGCCTAGAGCAGAATAGCCTGTGCCAAAATCATCTAGGCAAAGCAACACTTTTAAAGGTGATAACCCTTGTATAATTTGCGTCGCTAATTCTAAATTTTCGATCAGTCCCGATTCAGTTATCTCAAGGCACAATGAGCCCAGTGGTAGGTGGTGTTTTTTATAAATACTATGGAGCTGCTCTACAAATTCTAAACTGGCAAAGTGTCGAGAAGATACATTAACCGTGACACGTAAAAAGCGATGCCCTTGTTGTTGCCACAAAGCAATATGTTGCGCTGCGAGGTCTAGTAAATGCAAATCTAAGTTAATAATTTGCCCGGTCTTTTCAGCAATTGGAATAAAGTCGTTCGGTGATATAAACCCTTTTTTTGGGTGATGCCAACGTACGAGAGCTTCAAATCCTATAACCTCGCCACTGTTAATAGTAAAGATAGGCTGAAAATACAGTTCAAATTCATTATGCTCAATACCGTGCTGTAAATCGTTTTCAAGATCTGCATGCGTTTTTAGCTTATTGCGCATCACGTTATTAAAAAATTTAACTTGGCCACGCCCTGATGATTTTGCCTCATACATAGCCGCATCTGATTGTTGCAATAATACAAATGCTTCATCGTCTACGCTGTCACTAAATGCAACGCCAATACTGGTGGAGGGCTGCAGTAAATGGCCATCAATATTAACTGGTTCAGATAGTGCCGTTTTAATGCGAGTAAGAGCATCGTTTACTTGGTCACGATGACTGAGGTTTTCCATAAAAATAGCAAACTCATCGCCACCTAAGCGAGAAAAGGTATCGGTATTGCGTACCGTTTGAGTAATGAGTTTACAAATAGCAATTAAAAAGTGATCACCTACTTCGTGACCTAACGAATCATTAATACTCTTAAAGCGATCAAAATCAAGATAAAGCAGGGCATGAAAAGTGCCTTTTTGAGCGCGGTTTAGGCGTAAAATCGCATGCTTCATTCTTTCAATCAGTAGCGAACGGTTTGCCAGCCCAGTTAGCTCATCGTGCAGCGCTTTGTGCTCCAGCTCTTGGCGGGCTAAATGCCTATCTATAACCATGCTTATTTGACGACTTACATAGGTTAGCAACGAGCTATCATGCTCATTGTAGTAATGTTGTTCGTCATAACTTTGTACAACAATGACGCCACTCATACGCTCATTAACTTTAAAAGGCACACCTAACCATGAATCAGCTTGTTCACCTACTAACTTAAAATGGCCTTGTGCAATATGTTCATGATATTGCTGTTTATTAAGTAGTAATGGTCGTTCATTAATCAGCAAATAATAAGAGGCTGTTTCTTTTAGTTGATCTTTGGAAATTATTTTATGGGTATTTGTTTGTACACCGCCTTCAACGGTATAAACAAAGTCGAGCGCATCTTCTTTTTTGTCGTACAACGCAATAAAAAAGTTACTTGCAGTCAATAAGCTGTCAATAATTACATGCAGCGATTTAAAAAACGTATCTAAATTTTGTGCTTTGTAGGTTAAGTTAGCTATTTGCAGTAGGCTGCTTTCTAATTTTTGTGCATTGTTGAGCTGCATTACTGTGTCTTGCAAGCTATTAACGGTATTCACTTGATTGATTTTTGCGCTTAATAAATGAGCTACCGTAGTTAAAATCTCTAAATGCGAACTAGTAAAGTAATTTTTTATTGGGTGCTCACAGTCTATAACCCCAAGCACGCGATCTTTGTATATTAAGGGGACGCATATTTCTGATTGGGCAGGGCGTTCATCAGCTATGTAACGGCTGTCTTTATTTACATCACCAATTATTAATGCTTGCCCTGTGGATGCTGCATAGCCTGTTATGCCTTCGCTAAAGCGAATGATTTTGCGTTCAGACTGATAACTGATATGTTCGCTTTCAATACCCATAGAAGCTACTTGATTCAGCAAAGATTGGCTGTCATCTGCTAAGTAAATAACGCAGTCTACAAACCCAAGTCGATTAACAACCTGTGTAGTGACATAACTAAAAAGCGCTTCTAACGTATTCAGTTGCAATAAACTTGACGAGAACTGATTGATTATACTCAATTGATCCGTTTTAGTTTCGAGCGCTTTAGTGGTATCGATAGTGTTCGACATAAGCAGCTTTGGGAGGCCTTATAATTATTATTAAAGGTACATACGTTAACCTAATATTAACGTTTCTACAAAATAAAACGTTAAATGAGAATCATCAAGTGTAAAGTTAACTTTAAATGTAGTATCTAAGGATTATTTCTAATAAGCCCTTTACTCGAAAACACCATATGCCTATGATCAGTTAACTTAAGCATTAGGACTTTACGATGACGAGCAAAATGACAACTTTAACGATTACTAGACCCGATGATTGGCATGTGCATTTACGCGATGGGGATCAGTTAAAAGATACGGTGCGTGACATTAGCCGTTATATGGGCCGCGCGATAATTATGCCAAATTTAGTTCCGCCAGCTACGTGTACAGAAACCGCATTGTCGTACCGAGAGCGAATTATGGCTGCAAAACCACAAGGGCAGTTTGAACCTTTAATGGTGCTTTACCTTACTGATAAAACGACGCCTGATGAAATAAAAAAAGCAAAAGCGACAGGTAAAATTTTTGCAGCTAAATTGTACCCAGCGGGTGCAACAACTAACTCGGATTCTGGTGTAACATCAGTAAAAAATATCTACCCAGTATTAAAAGCAATGCAAGAGGTTGGCATGCTTTTACTTGTCCATGGTGAAGTCACTGACTCTTCTATTGATATATTCGATCGTGAAAAAGTATTTTTAGACACTATTTTAGGCGACGTTGTCGCAGACTTTCCTGAGCTGAAAATTGTTCTTGAACACATAACCACTAAAGATGCAGTAGAGTTTGTTGAAAATGCCTCGGATAATGTAGCAGCTACAATTACTGCGCATCATTTATTATATAACCGCAACCATATGTTAGCTGGGGGCATTCGCCCACATTATTACTGCCTACCTATACTAAAGCGTAACATTCATCAACAAGCGCTAATGGCTGCAGCGACAAGTGGTAGTAAAAAATTCTTTTTAGGCACGGATTCAGCCCCACATTATAAAGATAAAAAAGAAGCAGCATGTGGTTGTGCCGGTGCTTATACCGCGCATGCAGCTATTGAACTTTATGCTGAAGCTTTTGAAGAGGCAGGAGCGCTTGATAAGTTAGAAGGCTTTGCAAGCCACTTTGGTCCAGACTTTTATGGCCTTGAGCGTAATACAGGCACTATTACCTTGGAGAAAGCGCCTTGGACAGTGCCGTCTAGCTATTCGCTAGGCGACTCAGAAGTAGTACCGATTAAAGCCGATAGTGTTATTGACTGGCAAGTTAAATAGTAAAGATTAAGCTAAAACCACCTAAACTAAGGTGGTTTTTTATTTTCAATTACCAAAAAAGCGTTTTGGAGGAACCCTATTTTAAAAATTTATAATCTGCTTATAAAAAACACAACTTTTAGGTTGTTTATCCTTATAAAAATTAGAAACTTATAAAGAAAGTAATAAATCGATGAATCTTCAAAAATAAATCCCAATTAATAGAGCTAAAAAAATATTAATGTGTTAACCTTAATTGGCTTTGAGTTTTTGCGTATTGAATTACGGTATTGTGCTGCGTTTAAGGTTACCGGTTTGGTTATTACTTCTTCCTGTACTATCACCTCCAGTTTTTTGGGCATTGACTCAGGGAGGATATTGCCATAATTATATGGCTGAATTTTAATTATTGACTTACAGGAAAATTTAGTATGTCGGTTACTGGTAAAGTAAAATTTTTCAACGAAGCTAAAGGCTTTGGTTTCATTGAACAAGAAAATGGTCCTGACGTGTTTGTACATTTCAGCGCAATCACTGGTTCTGGTTTTCGCACTCTTAGCGAAGGTCAAGCAGTGACTTTCAGCATCAAGCAAGGTCAAAAAGGCCCAGAAGCTGAGAACGTAGAAGTAGCATAATTTATTATGTGAACCTAAGTTCATCGTGGTGAAGCACTAACCTGTTTCACCATAATTTATATACATCTACAAAACTCATTTACTCCTCTGTAACGCCCTAATTCTTTTAGTAGCTATAATTCCTTTAAACCCTCATTTTATCTATATGTTTATAAAACTTCGTGCTTTGAGTATTTCATCGGCCAACTACATATTAGCTGTGCCATTACGTAAAATACTTAACCATATTGAGAGGGCAGATGAGTCGATAACTGCGTTAAAAATTTCTCGTCTAGAAAAAAACAAGTAAATTTTTTGCCTTGCTATCTACATAGTTTTCCTTTTTAAAAATAGCTCATTTAATTAAGCGAGTTGGTATTACTTAACGTTACAGTGAACCTATCAGCGTTATCACTGCAAATCCTATTGGTTAATAAAAGCTTAAAAGTGTGTAGGATTGGCATTCGTACCTATGAAAATATTAACAGTGGCCGGGGAGCGTTATATTAATTGGATGAAAAAACACAGGTGTTAATAAAAATGATTTTTTGTAATTACCTTCCCCCCCTTTGTATTGCTTTTTAATAAATCTGCACGTCATTATTATGATGCGATGAATAACCTAATAATAACGATTAGCTGTATTTTTGGTCTAAAAAGTCTTAAAAAAGCTTCAAAATGAATATTCGGGACAGAAAATTAGCTTATTTTTAATTTTTTTTCAGCAACGATTAAGTTAATTTTAAATGTTATATTTTTGTTTACATTAACGGTGGTGGTTATCGTTATTCTTACTATATCAGGGCTTGCAGAAATTGTGTTTATCACGTTAGTTATAATAATGTTAATTTTTTTGTTCGGGCCCAGTAAATATCTTACAAACAAGCTGATTTATTTATAGGTTATGCTAAACATGAAGTTGACATGACTTAATGCATTTAGCATTATTGGTAAGTTGATATCTATTAAAAGATATCAGGGTTGTCTTCCCCTTAGCGGGTTGATAATTAAATTATAAAAGTAACATTACTTAATTGGTTGGGAACTATGTCTGTTAAAATCAGAAAGAGTCTTGTAGCAACTGCGTTGGTTGGCGCTTTTGCATTTGCAAGCAGCAATGTGATTGCAGATCCTTTGAATGACGTGCAAAAAGCAGGTCAAACAATTCAAAAGGCTGCGGTTAAGTCTCAAACTAAAATTGACAATGTATATGGTCAAACTCAGGAGCTAATCGCTGAGTACCGTAGCATCGTTGATGAGACTGAACTTATGAAAGTGTACAACGATCACGTAGCACGTTTGGTCGCAGACCAAAACGCGTCTATCGCATCGTTCGATCGTCAAATCGCGACTATCGATAACACTAAACAAAACGTTGTGCCTTTGATGTATCGCATGATCGATACGCTTGAGCAATTCATCAAAGCGGACGTTCCATTTAACCTTGAAACTCGTCTTGGACGCGTTGAAAGATTACGTGAGATCATGGCATCTGCATCTGTAACAACGTCTGAGAAGTTCCGTCAGGTTCTTGAAGCGTACACTGTTGAAACAGCATACAGCTCAGCTGTAACTGCTTCTCAAGGTACTTTAGATGTTGATGGTCGTAGCATTAACGTAGATATCGGTCGTTTAGGTCGTATTACTTACGTAGCGCAATCATTCGATCTAAAACACGCTTGGGTGTGGGATAACAACACTAAACAGTGGAAAGAATTAGGTGAAGAATACCTAAAACCTGTTAAAGAAGTGATCCGTATGGCACGTAAGCAAGCGACACTAGAACTTGTTAAACTACCAATTTTTGGCGCGGAGTAATCAATAATGAAGAAACTATTTAAAGGTTTTGCTGTTGCAGCAGTACTGTCTGTTTCTGCCGGTACCGCGCTTAATGCACATGCAAATACTGACGCTTTAGATAAAATTCTTGAGCAAGTAAAGCAAGAGCGTATCTCTGAAGGAAAAATCAATAAGCAACGTGAACAAGAGTTCTTGTCAGATCGTGCTGATAAGCAAGCGTTACTTAACAAAGCGAAAAGCCAACTAGCTGCTGAAAAAGCACGTGGTGATCGTCTTAGCAAAGAATATGCACAAAACGAAAATACTTTAGCGGAAAAAGAGCAAGCTCTTCAAAACGCGCAAGGTACGTTAGGTGAAATGTTTGGTGTTGTTCGTCGTGCAGCAGCTGACGCGATTGGTTCAATTGAAGCATCTTTAGTAAGTGCTGAAAAACCAGGTCGTGCTGAAGTACTTCGTTCATTAGCAGCCGCTAAAGAACTTCCAACTGTTCGTGAATTAGAAGAGCTTTGGATTTCACTTCAAACAGAAATGACTGAATCAGCAAAAGTTTCAACGTTTGAAACTGAAGTTGCAGGTCTTGACGGTAACCCGTCTATGAAAAAAGTAACACGTATCGGTAACTTCAACTTAGTTACAGACGACGGCTACTTAATCTACTCACCAGAGACTAAATCTATCCAGCCTCTAGGTAAGCAACCTGATAGCTATATCCTTAAAGGTATTTCTGATCTAGAAGGTACTTCAGCTGATAACTACGCTGGCGTATACGTGGATCCTACACGTGGTGCAATTTTACGTATCAACACGCAGAAAAAGTCTCTTATGGAGTACTACGAGCAAGGTGCTGAAGTTGGTTACATCATCACAGTATTACTCGTTGTAGGTCTTTTAATCTTCTTAGTACGTTTCGTTGATTTAGCGCTTACTACTTCTAAGATCAAAGGTCAGCTTAAGAACTTGTCTACACCGAATACAAATAACCCACTGGGTCGTATTCTTAAAGTGTACTCTGACAACAAAAACCAAGATGTTGAAAACCTTGAGCTTAAACTTGATGAAGCGATTCTACGTGAAACGCCACGCATCGAAGCGGGTATTAACATCATCAAGATCCTTGCTGCTATCGCACCATTACTAGGTCTACTAGGTACGGTAATCGGTATGATCTTAACGTTCCAAACAATCACATTGTTCGGTACGGGCGATCCGAAGATCATGGCTGGTAACATCTCTCTAGCACTTGTAACTACAGCGCTAGGTCTAATTGCAGCTCTACCACTTATCCTACTTCACTCTATTGTTGCAGGTCGTAGTAAGTCGGTATTACACATCCTTGATGAGCAAAGCGCGGGTATCATCGCGACTCACGCGGAGAAGGAGAAAGCCTAATGCTAGTCCTGATGGAGATCTGGGAATCTATCAGGGATTTTGTTGGCACAGGCGGCCAGGTATTATACGTGGTCGCGATAGCACTCTTTCTTATGTGGGTTTTAATGATTGAGCGCTATTGGTTCCTACTTGCTGAATTTCCTCGTTTAACGAAGGAAATAGTAGCCAAGTGGGATGCCCGCCAAGACACTACGTCTTGGTACGCACACAGAATCCGTGAAGCATGGATTTCTGAAGCGTCTGAAAAATTAGATCAGCGTATGTTGTTGATTAAAACATTAGTAGCTGTATGTCCTTTAATAGGCTTACTTGGTACTGTTACGGGTATGATCGCGGTTTTTGAAACCATGGCAACCCAAGGTACAGGTAATGCACGTTTAATGGCATCAGGCATATCAATGGCAACAATCCCAACAATGGCTGGAATGGTTGCGGCACTATCTGGGGTATTCTTTAGCTCACGCCTTGAGGCAAGAGCGAGAATGGTGAAAGCCAAACTTGTAGATAGTATGCCTCATCACTAGAGAGAGAATTAAATATGGCACGTAAACAACGTTTTCGTGAAGAAGAAGAAGCAGCGGTAGATATGACGCCAATGCTTGACATCGTATTTATCATGCTTATTTTCTTTATCGTAACTACATCGTTCGTTAAAGAGGCTGGTATCGAGGTCAATAAACCAAAAGCTGCCCAAGCTACGAAGCAAAAAAATGCTAACATTTTTATTGCAATTCGCAGCGACGGTGCAATCTGGATTGATAAACAGCAAGTTGATGTTGAACGTGTTTCAGCAAAAATCGAAAGTTTATTAGCAGAACAACCTACTGATGTTGTAATTTTGCAAGCTGATAAAGAAGCAAAACACGGTACAGTGGTTAAAGTGATGGACCAGATTAAAGCGACAGGTGATAACCTGAGAATTTCAATAGCTGGAGATCAGTAATGATTCGTTTTCTGTTTTCACTGATTGCAGGTGGGGCAGTTACTTTCGGCTTGTTCTACTTCATGGCATACCTCATCTCTGGTGGGGCTGACCGTAATACGGAACAAAAAGAGCAGATCATAGTCGAAATTATGACGAATCCGCCTGAATCTAAGGTGCAGGAGAGGAAGCGTGTACCGCCTCCGCCTCCGCCACCGCCAAAGCAGCCGCCTAAACCGCAGCCGCCACAGCCGGAAAATAGCAACCCAAGTACGAGCTTGTCGTTTAATATGCCAAGCATCGATGTGGGAAGTACGGCCGGTGGGCTAAGTGGTCCAGGTGCATTTGGACGAGATGGTGATGCGACACCGATCGTTCGTATTGAACCAAAATATCCAACACAAGCAGCACGTGATGGTAAAGAAGGTTGGGTTCAACTTTCATTCACAATTGATGAGTTAGGTGGTGTGATTGACGTTGATGTAATCGACGCAGATCCAAAACGTATCTTTGACCGTGAAGCTAAACGTGCATTGCGTAAGTGGAAATACCGTCCTAAGATCATTGACGGAAAACCACAAAAGCAAGTTGGTTTACAAGTTCAACTAGACTTTAAACTTAACCAAGGCAACTAAGGAGGCGAGTAATGAGAAATTTTTCTAAAGTAACTGCACTTGCAATTCTTATGTCTGTGTCAGGTGTAGTATTGACTGCACCTGTTTTAGCGGCGCCAGATTACGCGAAAATTGAAGAGCGTAAGAAAGCAAAGACTAAAATCATGGGCGAACGTACTGGTAAGAAAGTAATTAAAGCGTTTGAATTCTATAATGAAGATGATGTTGATGGTGCAATTGCTTTATTGAAAGAGTTAGATCCGTCTAACGACTTTGACAAAGCAACTGTTAATCGTTACTTGGGCAGTATGTACGCTCAAAAAGAGCAGTACAAAGTTGCTATTAAGTATATGAAAGCAGCGATTGCACCAGATGTATTAAACTTTGCCGATCAGGCTCAAGGTTTAAAAACCTTAGGTGATATGTATGCAGGTACTGAACAATACAGTGCTGCCAAGCAAGCATATTATGATTGGATGGACTTTACAGGCGAAGAAGACCCAAAAGTTTACACTCGTATTGCGCAAGCAAGTTATGAGCTTAAACAATTTAATGAGGTTCTTGAGCCGGCAGACAAAGCAATTAAGTTAGCAAAAGAGCCTAATAAAGCTCCTTATCAACTTAAATTAGCTGCCTATTTTGAGAAAAAGCAATATCAAAATATGGTTAAAGTTGCTGAAGAAATCGTTCGTGTATGGCCTGAAGACAAAAAGTCTTGGGTAGGCTTAGGTAAGTATTATTTACAAACCGAAGACTATAAAAAAGGCCTAGCAACTATGGAAGTTGCTTACAAGAACGGTTACTTTGAAAACGAAGTTGAATACAAAGTTTTAGCTAACTTTTATTCTTTAAACGAAATTCCTTATAAAGCAGCTGTAACGCTTGAAAAGGCCGTTAAAGAAGAAAAAGTTAAACGCACTAAGCAAAACATGAGTGCGATTGCTAGTAACTACCATCGTTCGAAAGATATAGAGAAAGCTGCTAAGTACTACGAAGAAGCTGCTAAATTTGATAATGACGCTGAGCTTTACCGCAAAGCAGGTTCATTACTTTTACAATCTGAAAAATTCAGTGCTGCTGTTGTTCGTTTGAACAAAGCATTAGAGCTTGGCTCTGAAAAGAAAGGTACTATTTATTCAGATTTAGCTGAAGCGTTTTACTACCAAGGCAAGTATAAGCAAGCGCATGCTGCTATTACTAAAGCTATGGACGACCCAAGCACACGTAGGTTTGCAAAAGGTTGGGCTACATATATTAAAGATAAAGCCGCTCGCAACGGTGTTAAAATTTAATATTTAATGTACTCTAGTATTTTTAAAAAGCCCCATTGGGGCTTTTTTTATTGGAATTAACATGAACAAAACGCCTATTATTTCATTGCTCTTTTGTTTGCTTTTAGCATCCTGCTCTAAGCCAGCTGACTTATTTTCATCTTATGAAGAAGCACAAACCGCGTTAATATCACTTAATACGGCTTTAAGTGCGCAGCAGCATTCACAGATTACACAGCTTAGCAATGAGCAGCTCCCTTTTACAGATGCTTATTTAGAGCGTCGCCACGCCATTTATCAACAGCTAATGCAAATGCAGTTATCAGCAGAGCAAACCAATCAGGTTAATTATTTAGTTATTGCTGAGCGATTTCCAGAGCGCTATTTTGCATGGCCTGCACAAACAAATGTTTTGGTTAATATGCTCTCTATGGCGAAAAATGATGCCCAGTATAAAAATATTGAGCAATGGCTAAGGTTTGTAAAGTCTCAGCTAGAAGCTGCCGAGCAAAGTAATTTAAAGCTAAATAAAGTTGAACATAGCTATTTAAAAAAGTACGTGCAACAAGGGATAAATCGCACTAACACACCGGTTGAACTTAATGCAGCGTTGACTGAGTTAAACAATTATTTGGCGGACTATAAGCCAAGAGGCAGCATTGGGTTGTCTGGCCTTGCTAATGGCAGCCAGTGGTATCAAAGTAAATTAAATTATTTTGCAAATGATGTGCTTTCACCGCTTGAGTGGCTAAGTCGCATTGATAGTAAATTTAAATCAATGCAGAGTCAAAAACAGCACACAATGGTAGAAGCTTCAAATGCCTCACAGCTTACCAAATTACTTTTAACTGATTCTAAAATAATGGGTTTAGACTGGTCAACGGGTTATACGCTATTACCTCAGCGGGCTAACGCTACACAATTAGAACCTGCCGATGCGCAGCTCTATATGGCTATGATGGAAACTGATCTTGGGGTGCATTATCATGCGTGGACACTATCGCAAGCGCGTTTGAATTTACTAAAACGTTTAAATATTAGTGAAGAAGATGCGAGGATATTAGTTGAGGATATTATTTTTTATCCAGGGCAATCATTTAGTTTTGCACCGCAATTACTCAATTAAATTTAAGTGCGCTACTACTTAGCGCACTTATCACACCGCTGAGCAGCAGGGTCTCTTTCTAAGCGCTGCTCTGATATTTTCTCTTCACAGTCACAGCAGTAGCCATATTGACCAATATCCATTTGACTAATAGCTGCTTCAAGCTTATTCATTCGTTCAATTAACGGATTATACTCAGTACCTAATTGTTGAGCGGCTAAATCGAGCCACTCTTCATTGGATGTATGGGTTAGGATGCAGAGCAAATTTTGATGTGTAGGGTGAGTCGATTGTGACAGCAAACCTAATATAGTTGCTTTAACACTTTCTATTTCATCGTTTAGTCGTTGCTGGTGATGCATTAGCAGTATAACCCTTAAGTTAATTTGTAGTGATACTGCTATTATCTATTTAGATTTACTTAGGTGTTATGATTTGTATCAAATTGTGGCGCTTTCGCATACTTCTTTAACACTTCGGCTACTTCATCCTTGGCTTTTAAACGACGAATTTCATCAAATAATAGTCCTGCTTGTGGATATTGGCGTTTTAAATAACCAAGCCATTGTTTTGTTCGAGATGCGAAGTATTTAGTATCTTTGCTGGCTGTTTGGTGCATAGATGAATGAATAATATGGTGTAAAATATTTTCCCATGTCAGTTCACTGTAGCTTTCTTTATTAACCTGCGCTTTAATTTTTCTTGCTAGATCAGGATGTGAAAGAGCGCCACGACCAATCATCAAATCACGGCAACCACTACGTTTTTGGCATAGAAGTGCATCTTCTATTTGCCAAATTTCGCCATTGGCGACTACTGCAATTTTTTTATCTTTGACTAAAGGAGGGATTTTTTCCCAATAGGCGGGTGGATTGTAGCCATCGCGTTTAGTACGTGCATGTATTGCAATGCTGTTAGCACCAGCGCTAACAACGGCATCGACAATTTCTTGGCTATTACTATCATCATCAAAACCTAAGCGAATTTTAGCACTTACCTCATACTCATCATCAACGGCATCCCTTACCGTTTTTATAATCGAGTACATATGTTCAGGATCTTTGAGTAATACTGCACCGCCTTTGCTTTTATTGACAGTTTTTGCTGGGCAACCAAAGTTTAAGTCAACGCCATGAGAGCCTAAGCCAATTGCTTTTACAGCATTTTCTGCTAACACGTCGGCTACTTGGCCTAATAACTGAATGCGAACTGGAGTACCACTACGAGTGAGCCCCGCATTTTTAAGTTCAGGGCAATAACGGTGAAATACTTTATCTGGAAGGCAAGTATCTACAACACGGATAAATTCGGTCACACAAAGATCGAAGCCGCCTATGTCGGTAAGTAGTTGGCGCATTTTAAAGTCAACGACACCTTCCATCGGTGCTAAAATAAGTTTCATAGTGTGATTAATGTATTACTAAAAAAGGAGCGCCAGTTTACCTGTAAATGATAAATTGATAAAACGCTTATTAGCGTTCATAGAGAGTTAAATAACTTATTTGCAAAAAAATAGAAAATTTGAAAGTTTTTAGTTTAATACCGGTCTACTTTTATAATGATGTTCAACAAGTTTAAAAGGTAATTAAAAATGAATACAATAAAGAAAAACTCAATTGCATTAACATTAGGCGCAGTGGTTGTTGGCAGCGCAAGTATGGCGAGTACTAATGTTCAAGCTAATCCATTTGAGTTTCAACAAATGGTAGCTGGTTATCAATTAGACGCTGGTGAAGGCAAGTGCGGCGAAGGT
>NZ_PNDI01000120.1:0-212 GCF_005887465.1 Pseudoalteromonas sp. S1610
CTATTATGCAAAACGTCTTTATGCATAGATAAGTAATTCTCTGCAGTTAAACTCATTACCTTGTAGGCGCGCTCGAGAGCATCAATAAGCTTAATTTTAAGTTTAAGAGCGTTAGCAATATAGCACGCATCAGTTATTAAATTAATAATTGAGGTATTTTACTGTGGCGCAGGCAACTGGCCATTTTTTATTTTGTACAGAGCGGTTAATGG
>NZ_PNDI01000121.1:0-230 GCF_005887465.1 Pseudoalteromonas sp. S1610
AATGTTTTTTTGACGCTGTCGTATAAAGTTATTGATATGTCAGATGAGCGAGCATGGAGGTTCAACACGTATACAGACCTTGATATTACTACACGCCGCGATATTAAACAGCGCCCTGCTTACTTAGATCATCAACCCTTACTAATAACGCCGCCGCGCTACAACCGTCCGCGCCTTGAGCAAGTTATATTTGCTAAAGATCAATCTGTTGCCGCTTGCAGCCCCCGGAC
>NZ_PNDI01000122.1:0-263 GCF_005887465.1 Pseudoalteromonas sp. S1610
GTTCAGACTTATCGCCTATGGCTAATATGCCACGTTCATCTTTTAGTTTTTCCTTAATTTTTTCGCCAAGTTCACTGACTTTACCCATTCCTGGCTTTTCAAGTATGACGTCAATTTTTCCGTCTTCACGGACTTTTTGAATAAACCCTTTGAGCTTTTGACCAACAAATAGGATTTTAAATACCATGTTGTAAAATACAACACCAAAATGAGAGTGTTAAATCAGTACTTTGTATCCGATATCGGTTTTACCTGCCACGATT
>NZ_PNDI01000123.1:0-334 GCF_005887465.1 Pseudoalteromonas sp. S1610
TATAGGATCTCAGCGCGTTTTCATGCTAGAATTTGCGCAAGTTTTTTGTACTCGATAAGTAGCACTGTAAGCATCTGAGATGATATTCGCATCGGTTTAGTAAACACATCCCATTCTGGCAATATTGGTTCTGCGGCACGTGCCATGAAAACCATGGGATTATCAAAGTTATACCTTGTAGATCCTGCCTGTGAAATAGATAGACATGCCAGCGCACTGGCTGCAGGAGCTACAGATGTACTTGGTAATGCTGTTTTTGTTTATACCGTTGCGGATGCCATTGCTGATTTTGCATTAACTATCGATACTAGTGCTAGCTCGCGTACAGTATCTT
>NZ_PNDI01000124.1:0-281 GCF_005887465.1 Pseudoalteromonas sp. S1610
AAAAAATGAGAGATGTTGCAAAAGAAAAGTTTTTAAATAACATTAGTCCTAGAGTAATAATTCAAAAGATTAAATGTATTTATAAAGAGCTGGGAGCAATTTAGTAATGTTAGATTGCAACTATTCCTAAAAACTATTACTTAATAAGGCAAAAAAAGGGAATTAGGCTGGGCAAGACCCATTTGACGGGCACAATAGTAACCTATTTGAATTAACTCCTCCATTTAAACAATGAATTGTAGGGCTTCCTTGGATTCAGCAGCATAAACGTTTAGCTATTA
>NZ_PNDI01000125.1:0-274 GCF_005887465.1 Pseudoalteromonas sp. S1610
CAGCATTGAAGAGTGTGACTTTGCTATTCGCACCGTGTGCGAGCCTATTTTTAAGACACCACTAGCTGAAATATCATTTGGTCATGTATTGCTTAACTTATTTAATACCGCACGTCGTTTTAATATGCAGGTTCCACCGCAACTCGTATTATTACAAAAAACCTTGTTGTATGGTGAGGGCTTAGGTCGTCTGCTATACCCACACCTGGACTTGTGGACTACGGGCAAACCTTTTTTAGAAGACTGGGTGAAACAACATGTGGGCCCGCGGGGG
>NZ_PNDI01000126.1:0-303 GCF_005887465.1 Pseudoalteromonas sp. S1610
CTCTAAATGGGCGTTTTGTGGCTGTGTTATTCCTGGAGCTCCATCATTAATATTTTCATTGGGATCTTCAGCGCGCGGGTTTTCACTGGTAATGATCACTTTGTCTGCAAACTTCTCGGCGGCTTGTGCCAGTAGTACACGTTTACCTTTATCTCTGTCGCCGCCCCAACCAAAAACACAACTCCCTCCACCTGCTAAATGTTGTTGCAGCGCTTGAAACCCGAGTCCGAGTGCATCGGTGGGAGTTGCCTAAGCTTACAATCAATCAGTCATAATATGCGCTTTACAAGCTTTATTAATCCC
>NZ_PNDI01000127.1:0-241 GCF_005887465.1 Pseudoalteromonas sp. S1610
AAAAGCGCATTTGCCATTCCACAGCTCCTCCGCGCACGATAGTTTTAGTTGAGTCTATAACGGTCTGGGTTGGCTCATACATAATGTACTTCCACTCAAGTAATGTGGCATCACCGACCGACTCCTGATCTTCAGGTAAGTATTTTTTTAATACTCGTTTAACCTGAAAGGAATTGGCTAATTGAAATCTGAGTATGGGGTCATAAAGCTCTTTTTGATCGACCTTAGCTATGTATTCCAT